>NZ_AP019656.1 GCF_009938205.1 Vibrio panuliri
GCGAAAAGATTGATGTTGACGACGAAAAGAATAAGGACTTCATCAAGGAAGTTCTAAAGACTGTCCCTGCGCAATACCATCAAGAAATTCTCAATGAGACAGACACCAAGCAGTCAATGTTTGACCTCGCTGAGCGATACCAAGAGCAGGCTAAGCGTGATGAGATTATTATGTCTCACGGCATTGGTGGTGCTCTTCTTGGTGGTCTATTTGCTACTGTAACTGACCCTATAGCTTGGACGGGTGTAGGCATAGCAGGCAAGGTTACTACTGCGCCTAAATTTCTAAAAATGACCCGTATGCAGAGAGCCTTTGCAGGGGGCATGGTAGACGTTACCGCTACGACTGCGCCAGTAGAACTTCTAGTGGCTCAAAATGACCCTACGTATTCCTCAGAGGATGCAATGTGGGCGGTAGGTACAAGCTTTCTTGCAGGTGCAGCAGCAGGGGGCTTGTTAAACCCTGACGTTAAAAGAGAAGTTGCTAAAGTAGTTAAGCGCCAAGAAATTCAAGCAGCTAAAGCTTTCATTGATAAAACAGAGGGCGTAGAAGCCTCTGAGAGCCTCAAGAAAGCCGAGGAATCAACAAGGCAAGTAAAGACCACAACTAAGGATATCTTTGAGGCTGATGCGCCTGACATTGCGCCTGAGCACTATGCTGATGTGAGCATGGCTTCTCAGGTATTCCGAAGCAAAGTGCCCTCAATAAGAAAACTGATGAACTCTCTAATCCCTGATGAATTAAACAAGGGGCAAGGGGAAAACTCGCTAGAGTGGGTAGAGTATAAGAATGAACAAATACTCACTGAACTTGAGCGTGGACGTCAAAGCTCTTTACGAAATTACTTCATGGAGCAAACAGGCAAGCGCAGGGGTTCTCAAGCGCTTGAAGATGAGTACCAGATGAAGCTCTACATTGCACGTGAGACAGGTAAACCGTCAGGGAGTCCTGTTATTGACGCTGAGGCAGCACGTACCAACGCCTTTATGAAAGATATGCTAGCAATGGAAAAGAACTCTCTATTTGATGAGGGAATTGAGGGTGCTGGCGTTAAAGGGGCTGAGGATATCCCTGAGGTTGATAACTATATTCAACGTCGATGGGACGTAGGCAAGATGAAACCAGAGCAGGGCGAGGTGATCATTAATACCCTTGCTGAAAAGATAAATGACCTGCACTACCGCAAGGAGGGGGAGCTATTTGACCCTGCTTGGATGAAGACCGAGGGGGGCAAGCGATCATTAAAACTGGCTGAACTTTTCTATGACAAGCTTACTGTAGGCGCAACCCTCAAATCTCTTGACCCTGTAAGACTCCTATCACTTGATTCAATTGACCAAATCAAAAAACAGCTTAACGATTGGGATGTAGACTCAAGCACGATACAAGATATCGTCAAAGAGATGGAGCACATTGAAATGCTCAAGCCTAGCGATAAGGGACGTGCTCAGTTTCACAAGCGCAGGCTGCAAATTGATGTTACTCAGCCGTCACGGACAACAGGACGTGCGCCTATTGAGTGGCTTAATACTGACCCTCACGCATTGGATGCCTCACGTATTCGTAACGGACTAGGGCGAGTAGCGCTTGCCCGTCAAGGCATTACCGATGTAGGCACTGATTTACCTAAGATTCTCGCTGATATCACACGTGAAGCTAGACAGCCGGACATTGAGATCGACATTGCATCTAGAGAATTTCAAAGCCAGCTTAATCTAATACAAAAGTCAGTTGATATGATCTTAGGAAGACCAATGGGAACAGGCTCAGAAGGCGAGCAACTTATGCGAATTGGCAGCAAGGCGGCATACTCTGCCTTTGGTGGCATGATGGGTATCGCTCAGTTAGCTGATATGGGAAACCAAGTGTCCTACCTAGGAACTAATGTTCTACTTGCCAACTTAAAGGCGTTCAAAGCTAACATAAAACGTGCGGTGAAAGGTGGAGAAGAAGCGGATGATCTTTTTGATGAGTGCTCTTACTTTGTCGGAAGCTTGGCTGATTCAGCGTTCACACATCGAGTGACACTTAAGCAAGATGAATTTGAAAACGCTACTAGCAAAGGGCTTAATCGTGTTGAAAACTTCTTAGATAAAGCAAACCGAGTTACGTCATTTATGTCAGGAATTAACTTCCTAAACGATGGTATGCAGAGAGCAACGGTTAACATGGGCATTGATCATTTCGTGCGTTTTGCTAACGGGGCTAAAAGCAAGTTCAACCAAGGGCTTCTCGATGAGCTAGGTGTGACTGAAAAAGAATGGCAATCGATCAAAGGAAACATCCTTAAGCACGCTGAATTCGACGGTAAGCGCACACAAAAAGCCGGTATAGAGAATTGGGACAGAGAGGCAAGGGCTACGTTCGGACGAGTCATGTACAAGTTTACACGTAACGTCGTTACTGAGCCTTATAGAACAAGTCTACCGTCATGGATGAATACGCCTATTGGTAAGTTCATTGGAACATTCCGCACTCACATGTTTGCTGCTTGGCCAAAAGTTTTCCTTAAGAATATTAAGATGATTCGAGAGGGGGATATTAAGCGCTTTATGCACTTTGCAAATATGACTGCTTTCGGTGCGCTTTCGTACATGGCTAACGAGATTATCAGTAGAAAAGAAGAAGACAGACGCTTTGCTATTGAGGATATCGCTAAAGGCTCTTTCCAACGTGCAAGTTACTCATCGTTTATGACTATGGGTATAGACCAAATCAACTACATCGCTACTGGCGAGAACATGTTTAACTACCGAACGACTGGATTAGGTGGTGACTTCATTACAGGTGCAGCCCCTTATGGACTTTATACTAAAGGTAAAGCAGCCATTGAGGGAGGGCTACGTGCTGTAGTAGATGAAAATTACCAGTACAGCCAACAAGATTTTAGGAACGCTAAGGGTGCTCTCGTTTTCGGGAACATGATTGGTGTCTCCCAACTACTTCAAATGGGCGCTGAACAGCTTCCTAAATATTCAGAGGAAAAATAAATACCTAATATAAATAACGACAGATTTTACTCAAGTGTTGAATACTTCATTGAGTTAGCAGACCAAACTGACTTTAAAATTAGCTTCCCGTTTCTAGATGAAGACAACCTGATGGTTACTCTAACTGAGCCTGACGGAAGCATTGCATACCCTCTATTCGATGTGATTACTCAATCACTTATACGCCTGAAAACTCCACCTTTCGTAGGCTCAAAGCTTCTTATTGAGCGTTTCACATCGCTTGATGAGCGCTTGGTGGACTATGAGAACGCTGCGCTTCTGACTGAGGAAGACCTTGATACCGATAGTCGCCAAGCGTTCTACGGCTTACAGGAAGCGAATGATTCACATCGTCGTGTAACCAAAGAGCTTAACGATAAGATTGATGGGATTATCAATGGCGGTGATGGGGAAGATATTAAGATCATCCCTTGGACGCAAACAGCCTCTAAAGGGCAGCGATTCTTCTATCCTCCTTATGAATTCACACACTGCGTAGTTTTCATTAACGGTGTCTACCAAGACCCTGAGCAAGAAGACCCTGCCTACGTCCTAGGTGAAAACTCGATAATTCTGTCTGAGTCCCTAGATGATGGTGACATTGTTTCCGTATGGATAGGCGCAGGGTATGGCATCGAGGCTAAAGAGGTGCGTGAATGGGCGAAGCAGGCGCAAGACGCTGCTTTCAACTCAGAGCAATTCTCTAAAGACTCATTCGATCATTCAGCAAACTCAGCGAGTAGCGCAACAGAAGCTAAGGGGCATTTGGATAACGCCAAGCTTGAAGTAGAACGAGCTAAAGATGAAGCAGACCGTGCAGACCGTGAAGCTGATGCGGCTGCTACTGCAAAAAGGGACGCTGAGACTGCTAGCGGTAATGCGTCCTCTTCTATGACCAAAGCAGGCGAACACGCACAAGATGCCTTTAAGTATAAAGAGACAACCGTTGAAAAAGCCGGTGAAGCTGATCAATCGAAGATAAAAGCCGGTGAATATGAGGACGGTGCTAAAAAAGCTGCTGACCGAGCAGAAAAATCTGCTGCACGTCTAGAGTCTCCTTTTGCTGACCAAGGTTCATGGTTCATGGCAGGCGGTGCATACCCTCCACCTCCTGAGGTTGAAGTTGGGAAAGAGTTTTCAGCTATGTGGTTCATCGAGGATACAGGCACTACTCCTGACCAAATTCTATGGAAGCGTGGGGATTACTGCGTTTACTCATACAAAACCAAACAATATTCCCGCTTATCTGGCGAAGCAAAAGGCGGTACACCTCCTAAATGGGTAGAGTTCCCTGGTGATGTTCTGCTTGCCAACGAGAAAGCCCTTAAGTTCAAGGATACATTGGGGCGCCAAATGTACGGTGTTGGTCTAGATATCGACAATGATCTTATCTACGGTGACTGGGATCAAACTAATAAGATTGCTCTTATGTGCCGTGATGTAGAGCAAATTTGGGCTGTAGATAAGCTTGATGAAAACGGAAAAGTCCCTGAGGGGCATAAGTGGCGTGTTCTATCTGAAAAGAATGGTATGCCTCTAGCAGGTGGTAAGTCATTTACTGGCGATATCGGCTTAGGTAATCAGGTGAAGCTTAAAGGTAAGACGGCTACTACAGTTGAGCACAATATCGCTCAGGTTGATGCTAGCGGTAATGTTGTACTTGGTGATGTTGATGCTGTAGTGCAATTAAACAGCCGTGAGCGTCCTAAGTGTTTCTACGGTGGCGTAAGCAGCACTATCTATACAACACAAGATGCACCTACTTGGGCTGATGTGGGCGGTAGTGATTTTATGTCCAACAAGTCAGGCGTTACCACATTCAAAAACATGTATGTTGAGCCTGCGGTAGATGGTGTATTCCGTCCTAAAACCAACAACACATCTAGTCTAGGCACGACAACTAACTACTGGAAAGAAAGCTTTGTAACTACTGCTACCTCAGATATCAACAATGCCAATAAGTTTAAGTGTCGAGCAGCTAACCAAGGGCTTTATAACTCAAAAGATCATGTTCTTATCGAGTCAGGTGCTATCGAGGACGATACCTTTATCCATGCTAAGGCTACAGTGAATATCAAGTCACGTAATGAGCCTATTTTATGGGTTAATGAGGTGCAGCAATCTTTCTTCCATACAGGGCACTTACCTAATTGGGATGAGGTAGAAAACAAGCCTGCTGAGTTCAAGCCTACTGGTTCACGTGATGGTGATTTCCGTGTTACAGGTACTTTTTACTGTAATAACGATGTATGGGCTTTTCAAACGTCTGATGCACGCAAGAAGTCAGACATTGTTCCTATCACCAATGCGCTAGCTAAGATTGATGAGATTACAGGCTACACGTATTTCAACAAAGTGTTCGAGCAGAAAGAGCACGGCTTAATAGCTCAGGAGGTCAAGCGTGTCTTACCTCATGCAGTGATCAAACGTGACGATGAAACACTAGCGATGGACTACAAGCAAGTTCTTGGGCTACTGGTTAATGCAGTTAAAGAGCTTAAAGATGAAGTAGCAATGCTTAAGGAGAAAGCAGCATAGAAGAAAATTCAATTGAGCAACAAGGAGTCATTAAGACTCCTTTTGTTACGCCGTCAGGAACTATAGGCATGTCGGACGTTATAAAAGAGCTAGACAAAGCGGCTGGCTCTACCTTGAACATGGGTAATGCTGACGTGCGTAAGCTAGCAGGTAGGACGGGGGATGTTCCTATTAGTATGGGACACTTGCGCAATAAATCTAATGTGTATAGCGCTGATTTAACTATTGGATACGCTAAGTACCAATCAGGTATCTGGACGTTTGAGCACTACGGGTTTATGGGTTTAGGTCAGCTTAAGTCAGGTAAATGGAATGGTCGAACAGGCAATGCGTTTATCCCTGCTAACTCCATCGGTAAGAACAAGGCTACTTATGTAATCGGCACAGGTCGCTCTACTATTTTTGTTGATTATGGTTGGCTTGCTTTTGCCGACTCAGCAAGTGGCACTCAAGGTAGACCTATCGGGCCAACTAAACTCAACATTAATCTCGCAGGTAAAAACTACCTATTTGAAGGGGCGTGGACTAAAGATAGAACGGCTTACAACTTTTGGTGTTTTGATAAAGCTTACCCTAACTACATGTATAACAACGTTGGTAAAACTGTAAAAATTACCATCACAGCAGTTTAAGGAGGAATAAATAGCCCTAACTAGAGTTAAAGGTAAGGTAGTTGCCATTGATGTAGATGATTTAGGTTATGTGCCTAACACACGAACAATCAACGGACACGCCTTAGATAAAGACATTAATGTAACGGCAAGTGATGTAGGCGCATTATCGCAAGCTACTGCTGACTTGCGCTACTTATTAAAAGCAGGCGATACGGTTATAGGTAACTTAACCATTAATGGTGATTTACTGGCACGTAAGAACGCAACAATTAAAGGCAATATGAGCCTTGAGCAAATTCTTAAACTAGTTAACAACCTTAATGTTGACGGCACTATCCGAGCTACTGGTGATGTGTGGGCTTTTGAGCCTGCGGCAGGTAAAGCAGGAGAAGCGCCCGTATAAACATACAAAATGCAATCATGGGGGTACTCACTGCGAGTGCCCTTGCTTTAGGTGGTTGGGCGTATGAACTGGATAACCAATCAGTACGGCATGAAGTTCTTATTAAGCAACTCGATAAGAATGATGCAGCCCTAATGCAGCTAGTCAATACAAATCAAAGCCAACTCATCGACATTCAGAAAGATACAGTTCAACTCCTGCACCAACAGGATAATCGGTTGACTGTTATTGAAACCGTCCTTAAGGAACAAATTAATGCCCCGTGATTATAAAAAAGAGTATCGGGATTATCACGGCAGCCCTCTCCAAATCAAACGCAGAGCAGCTAGAAATAAAGCTAGACGTGAAGCTGAGAAGTCGGGGAGGGTATCTAAGGGTGATGGTAAAGAAGTTCACCATAAAGACTACAACCCTCAGAACAATACCCCTGCCAATGTAATGATCATCCCTAAGAAAAAGAACAGAACAATGCAACCTAAAAGGAGCTGATATAACACTCAACGAAATCCTAGGCGAACTACATAGCGAGATAGCCAAAGACCTCCTAAAGCGTGTCAAATCAGGACAGGCAACCCCTGCGGAAATAGGCAAAGCGATTGACCTAATTAAGCATAATCAGATTACCTCTGAAATAGAGAAAGATGATGTACTCAGTGAGTTAGTTAATGAGCTACCTAGCTTTGAAGATGAAGCTAACATACACCACTAGGAGGGGAAATAGAAAACAACAAGCTTAAAAAAGACTTCCGCTACTTTGTGTACGGTGTGTGGAAGCATCTAAACCTACCTGACCCTACTCCTGTTCAATATGACATAGCCAAGCATCTACAGAACGCCCCTAAGCGTGGAATCATCACTGCATTTCGTGGAGTAGGTAAGTCATGGATTACCTCTGCCTACGTTCTCTGGCTTTTGTACCGAAATAAAGAGCTAAAGATCATGGTTGTGTCAGCGTCCAAAGACCGTGCTGATGCGTTCTCTCAGTTCACCAAGCGCTTGATCAATGATATCCCTTGGCTTGAACACTTGAAGCCTCAGAAAGGACAGCGTGACTCGCTAATCAGCTTTGACGTAGGCGGCTGTAAACCTGACCACTCACCATCCGTGCGCTCGCTAGGTATCACATCGCAGCTAACAGGCTCACGTGCCGACGTTATCGTTGCAGATGATGTGGAGGTGGTGAATAACTCAGCGACTCAGCAGGGGCGTGACAAACTAGCTTCTCTGGTGCAAGAGTTCGATGCGATTCTTAAGCCGCTAGAAACCTCTAAGATCATCTACTTAGGCACACCTCAAACTGAAATGTCCCTCTACAACACGCTCACTGAACGTGGCTACGAAATGAAGATATGGTGCGCTCAATACCCTACAGAGGCACAGAAAGCTTCCTATGGTGATCGACTAGCTCCATTCATTAGAGAGCGACAGGAGGCGTTACAGGCGCACTCTGGTACTAGTACAGACCCTATGCGCTTCTCTGACGCTGATCTTTTAGAGCGTAAACTAAGCTACGGTAAAGCAGGCTTTGCACTACAGTTCATGCTCGATACGAGCCTATCGGATGCTGATAAATACCCACTTAAATTAAGTGATCTTATCGTCCATGAGATTCATCCAGAAAATGCGCCAGAAACCATTTATCTGGCAAAAGACCGTAAACACAGACTAAATGACATGCCTAGCTTAGGCTTGGCAGGTGATTACTACTACCGTCCGTATGCGGTATCAGAACAAATGCTACCTTACCAAGGCAGAGTCATGGCAATTGACCCGTCTGGACGTGGTGCAGATGAAACAACATACGCCATTGGCTATATGCTTAACGGTATTATCTACTGCCCTGAGGTAGGCGGGCTAGGTGGTGGTTATGATGAAAATGTAATGCGCACTCTTGCTGCCAAGGCTAAGGAACACAAAGTTAACCAGATTATAGTCGAGGAAAACTTTGGTGACGGTATGTTTACGCAGCTATTGAAACCTTGGCTGAATATTATTTATCCCTGCAATGTAGAAGAGGTAAAACATCATACACAGAAAGAAAGGCGTATCATTGATACACTTGAGCCTGTAATGATGCAACATCGTTTAGTGTTTGCTCCTAGGGTTATTGAAAACGACTATGCGATGGTCAAAGGAGAAAACCCTGATACTAAACATGTGCCTCTAGAGAAGAGTCAGCAATACTCCTTATTCCACCAAATGACCCGTATAACATACGAACGTGGCGCACTAGCACATGATGACCGCTTGGACGCATTAGCTATGATGGTTTCCTATTGGATTGATTGGATGGAAATAAACCAGCACAAGCAGGAACAGGACAGGAAATTAGAAGAGTTTATTAATTATGAGCACGCTATATTTAACGCTCTTAACATTACTGTACCTAATGAAAGGGGAGGTTCATGGCTAGATTACTAGCTTGATAAATTACTGATAACTAAGGGAATACTGAATACCCTCACGTTAAAAGAGAAAACTCTGAGACAGCCAAAAGACATACTATTAGTATCTATTAGTCTACACTAGGTAACTGTTAGTTTGACGTATGAAATCTGTAAGTGCATGTTGTAACTATTGTATTCATTCATGCAAGTAATCTTATAAAGAAATGTTAAAGATAGTGTCAGGATATGCTTCCAGAACTAATAGTGATATTTGTAGTTTGACGTGTTGACTGATGTAATCGGCTCACGTATGATGCCATTACTTTTATGGCTTGAGTTTCGATTAGTGTCTTGAGGCGTGAAAGGTCGAAGTCCCCAAGTAAGACTGTAGAGGGTTCAAACTTGGGGACTTCTTTTAGGCTAAATCTAAAGAACGTGATATCGCAGTCAGGCTCTTTAGGATGAAGTACAAGAGTATTAGGGGTACTCTTGCACCTGATCACGCCTAATGTATTCATTTAGGTGCGCTATGTCAAGATTTTGCTGACATGGCGTACTTGTCTTTACCTCAAGTTGACGTAAATCATGTTTTCTTGACGAGTCAGTATAAAAAGTGAGCAGATGAAAAAAAGCCCCCACTTAGGTACTAGTGGAGGCAATGCTTTAATTGGAAGAGCATAAAAATGTTTCACTAATGCACAATAGTGCGTCTGAGAGATGCCCTAGAGAAAACTATCATGGTTTTGTCAGACTACACAATCTCTGCGTCGATCATGCGCAAACCAACAGTGGCGAAATGCTTTAGCCTACATTTCCCTCTAGGGCAGACGCATGGTAAAGCCCCTGGTTAATCATTTCAACCCCCTAGGCTAAATTTTCAAGAAAAAATCTGTCAACCCAATTAATATATAATAGACGCCACGTTTCCCCCATCGACTTTTCAGAACGCCATACATAAGCACGTTTTTGTCGTTCCACATCCTGATATGCCACTCTAAATTCAAATGGTCATGCTAAGTGCTTGATTACAAAGGAATTAAATAGATTATACTAAATGTTTTGCCGTCATAACTGATGCAGTCTTTAGATATTTTTATCTTTATATGTCTCTTCTATGGCGGTGAGTCCTACAGTTATCTATTAGTATCAACCACTTAAACTCATTGCATCATCTGTTAACCTAAAAACATCTAAAAGTTATCCTATTGCTATTGTCCTATCATCTGCCGTGTGCTATTCGCATGTATTCCTAGGTATATAGAGGGAATAATTAATTTCATCTTTTTTAAATTATTTGCATCAAAAGGGGTTGCAATAGTTCAGCCAATCATTAATATACGCCGTGTCGAGAGGGACAGCACCTAGTAGCCAGTAGTGGTCAGTAGGTGTAACTCACTGAATTGTCTAGTGTTCTCTACTCTCTTCAAAAAATTTGTAACTTTTACATCAAAAAGGGTTGCAAATTAAATCGAGGTAATTATCATACACCTCATCGCATCATTGAGTGATGCAAAGGGATATCGGTTGATATCTTTGCTCTTTAAAAAATAGACCACTCACCAAGCTAGCCAGTCATTGACGGCTCAAGGTGTCCGAGGTGGATTGACCTGACCATGAAGAATGGGGGAAATCGAACAGGGCACTGGTTGACCGGAGGCAGGCAGCATGGATGAAGTGGGAGAGGTAGGTCAATGTGTGGTTAGTAAGGCGGCTAACAGGAACACAACACGGACAATGCGGATATGGACGACTAGCCGCACATGACTACTCCTCGCTAACTAACTGACTCGCTCAGTTTCTTAGTATTGCTCTTTAATAATTTGGTTGCTGACATTGACTACAAATGAGTGGATTTAAGCTAATGCGCCTAGTCAAACTAGTTACATGCTTTATGCAAGAGGCTAGGTGCATTGTTAAATCTATTTCCTATCACGCTAGAACTTAGGGGGTTCACATGCAAAAGCGTTATTCTGGTAAGCCACACATCAAGCGTCACTTCGGTTGTTGGTCAGTATGGATTAACCGTCGATTGATTGTTATCTGCGCCAAGCTTGAGGTAGCCATTAAGTCAGCATGTTTGATGCACTCTAAGATGTTCCACTTCCTTGCAGGCTTGCGTGATTACGCAGTCAAGGCGTTGCATAAGGGCTACAAGGCAACGTCTACCAATGTTCTCAAGGCTATTGTCTGGATTGATGATGCCTGTACAATGTCCGAGCACAAGGGCTACCGTCCTAATGCTCTCGACTCAATGGCACTACGCCACACGTTTCACTATTGCCACAACAAGTAACTTAGGGGGTTACAAGATGCGTGCTATTAAACGCTTACTAACTACACTTCTTCCTATCATCGGTATCTCTTGCGCCAGTGCTGCTCAGGCTTATGAGTTCCATCTATGCCACATTGATGAGGGCAAGAGCGCAACACACTCACTACTCCTAACCGATATGGAGGGAGGCGCACTGCTCACCTACGAAATGCTAGTTAGGCTTTCGTCAGGGGACAGCGTGTACAAGCAGTCATTTGAGCTTACTGAGGTTGAGCCTACGCACTACCAAAACAAGATAGTCGATGAAGTCGATGGTTCGACCATGACACGCTACGTAAGAGCACACTTGGCAGGCAAGGGGCGTATCCTATACTTTGATATGGCTATCTTTAGAGACGATAACCTTATCGAAACTCGCAGCCTCACCACATTCTGTGACGAATAGGGGGACTCATGGAATACATCGCAGGGTTCACCATCATCTTTGTTCTTTGGTACTTTAGTGCTCGACGACGTGCTCACTCAACGGCTGCTTTCGTCTACCTCAAGCTAAGGCAAGAGGATGAGTGCAAGGGCATGAGCGATGCTGCATTGTCTGAAATGATATGCAAGGCACTTGCTGAGAATGTGCGCCTAGACAGAAAGCACTCACATGATGTAAAGGTATTCATGGAAGAGCGCAACGTATCTAGAGGGGCAGTGATCAGAGCAGCCAAAAGCATGGGCTTTATATTCTAGCTTCCTATCATGGGCGTGACTGGCGTTGCGTCCTGTTGTATAATTAATCGTGGGATTATTATGTCTGAAAGTAAAGAACAGGTAGAAATAAAAAAGACACAAGCAGAGATAAGAAAGCTGAACTCGGAGGCTAAACGCCTAGATGTTCAAAATATTATCGAGGTGATCAAAACTTGTGTCTGGGCGTTAGCTCTTGTATTAGCCTTAAACGCAGACAAGGTTAAAACAGCATTTTCTCTACTAGGAGGTAAATAATGAGTGCTCAAAAACAAGTGGGTATCAGTCTCGCAATCGCAGCGATAACTATCCTTATATGTGTAGCAATCATCACCTTATGAGCGTACAAGCTAAAGGGGCAATGTTAGGCGTGGCAGTATTTGCCGTGCTTGTCATCTTAGCTTCTATTACTGCTGCCTCAATTTAATTAAATAACACCATCGTCAGCCTCTCAGTTCACTGAGGGGCTTTTTTTCGCCTGAACGTAGAGGTTCACAAGGGCATCACACAATTAGATATAGGCTAAATCTAATGAAAACTGAAATTCTTAATATCGATCAATGGCTCACTAAACTGGGCGTTTCTCCTATCATCGGCATGTCAATTGACAACTGTAGATATACTGCGCTGAGCAAAGTATTTCCTGACTACTGCGGTGAGGGGGACTGGTCAATCCTAATGGTTGACGGCAATCCAATGCAGGCGTCTTTCGTGTGGAACGCACCTGATGGAATCGTCATGCCTGGTCAAAACATTGCAGCTTACGTTGACCTACCTGAGGTACAGCGTGACACGGTGGCAATGGTTATCTCTTGCTACGTGTTTAGTGCGATGAGTTTTTCTTGTTACGACAATGGCCAAGAAGAAGCTTGTAGAAAAATGAGCGCTCTGTACCAATGGTCGAGAGATCTTTCACTGGTATCAATTGATGATGCTTGGGACGACGACTCAAAGGAACGCTTCAACGAGTTGGTTAAAGTGCGTGAGAACTACATGCGTGAGTTCAACGTGTCACACTTCATTAGGCTAACCAACTAACCATGAACTTATTGAAACTAGGTGCAAAGGGGTTAGGCTTCCTTTGTGTCTCGGTTTTCTTCGGTGCGCTCTTCGGGGGCGCACTTGGAGTCGTAACCATCCATGAGCTAAAGATCACCACGTTCTTTACTCTGCCTACCTTAGCAACATGTATCTATCTAGTAGGTAATGAGCCTGTCTTATGATTGATGAGCTACTAACCCTTTGGAAGTATGCTCCTCACACCTACAGATATACGGTAATTACTCTGCTAATTCTAGCAATTCCATTAAATATATATTCATTCTTTAAGCTACTAAAGATACTTAAAGATATCGAACGTCTTAGGGGGACGAAATGAACTCACGCCAGATTTTAAACGACCTTAGATCATCTGCTGAATGTGCCGCAACTAACGCTGCTGAGTGTTACTTTGATGATGCTCCTATCATTTGGGCAGCAGGTGAGCTTGAGATTGACTTTGACGAGCTTGAGGAAAAGATTAGAACACAAGCTTATGAAGCAATCACGCCATGTTCAACGTGGCAGGCGTTTGAAATTGTGGACTCATCTGACTTTAGAGAGTTCGATGATGGTGAGATTGATTACGCCGGAAAGGCGAAGAGTGAGGGCGATGATTGGCGTGACCTTTTGAGGGCTGAGGGCGATGCTTTATGTAATGTAGCAACGTCACAATTTGTGAGCGAGATCATTTGTGCCTTTAAGGAAGAAGTGGATAATTTCTCTACTGAACTTGATTCGCTGCTAACTTACGCAGAGTTAACAGAAGAAAGCATCAAGGTAGGTGTATCTAACTCTTGCCCTTACGGTTGGGCTGCACATGATTACGAGACAGAAGAGGGTGTCTGTGTGTGGAAAAACCTTGAGGGTGAACTTACGGCTATATCACACAACTGCGAGGGGTTGCACCTCTACGCTTGTTGGTCAAATTAGGGAAACGCTATGAAAAGCCTTATCAAAGTAAACAACATCACACGCTCAGTTAAAGATGAGCAGGATACGATAGTCGGGGTTACGTTGGTGAGGCTTTGGAAGTTCACGGATGATAAAGTCACGGTGTACTACCATGCTGAGTCGATAGCTAGAGGGCTAGACGGTATTAGGGAGTATGTAGAGTTAGACAGTCAGACATTGCAGAAAGGGGAGATTATGCGTGAGAAAAACGGCAAGCCCTATCATCCTTTGCGGTGGCTGACCTTATTACAAAAGATTGAGAATGTTACACTTCAATAAGTTCGATGCTTTCGTAGAATCAGCAGAAAGAACTCATCTAGAAAAGCAGTTATCTTACGAGGCTGCTTTAATTATATCTAATATCCTAGTTACATTAGACGACAAGCCTATAACTAGACGGCTATCTGTTCCTATTCAAAAGGCTTTGCCTGCTGGCTTTTCCTTTGTCGAATGTACCTTTAACAGAAACCAACTTTCTTACTGGCTCAAGCATAAAAAGTGCAGTGGGCATCTATTAAACGTCACTTTCGGTGATCGTGGCGGCTACTTTAATTATGAATTATGGAAGAAAACAGATATCTATTTGTTTGACGCAATACGCCATAATCCCGCATCAACACCGCCAAGTGTTGAAGAAATTACCGAAGCATACACAAATTTTATTAAGGCATTAAGTGATGTGTCGTCAGCCGCACGTGAGCTTAAAAACCTTACGGGGCTTAAGCCTGAGATAAATACGATACACGCTGAAACTATTTAAAATCATAAGGCTAGCTAATTGCTAGCCCTTATGTAAGGACATCCGTGTGTGTCTTTACATAAGTTGTGATATTATATTTTTGCATATTGGAGAACGCATAATGGCTATTAGATTTTATTTCGTAGTAGGAAACATTGTTAAGTCTACTCACAAAAGTAGAGCAAAGGCTGAGGAATTTCAGGATAAGTCCTTGAAAAAAGACCCTGAGATTGAGTTAAAATCATTCATCTTAGAAACTGAGGAGAACCTTAAGCGAGGTGACGATGTTACTGAGTTGGTTAGAAAGATGGACTTAGCACTGCTTGAGTCTTTCGATGCTGAATTGACGCAAGAGGACGATGAGCCAGAAGTCAACCAAGAAGAACAGATGACTGTCTTCGATGTTGTTGAGGATGATGTTGAAGAAGAAGACGAGGGATTAATTGATTTCTCTGCTGCTCTTCAAGAGGCTGAGCTTGACTCTGAGCGTGAAGAAGTGGCTGAGGGTGATCACTCATACAAGTATGTTGAGATTGAAGTGCAACGTGGCTTCCAAGGTGGGCGTGCTACTTACTCAACTAACTTAAACATCAAGCACTTTGTTGAGTGGTTCGATTTCGATGATGAAGAGATTTCACCTGAGTTTCGTTACCAACGTAAGGTGCAGCACACACGAGCCAAGAAGATTGGTAAGTATGTGATGGACAATCCGTACACCTACGTATTACCTGCTGTAACCGTAGAGGTGCAGGGCGTTCCTATCACGCCAAGCAAGAACGAGCCTATTGAATTCATTCCTCACAAAGAGGGAAGCAATCAGGGCGTTATTCGCATACCTCTAGGTAATGGCGTTAAGCATCGCATCGTTGATGGTCAGCACCGTCGCTACGGCTTGCAATGGCTTCTTGAAGAAGAGCCTGAGCAATTCGAGGGTGAGACTATACCAATGACCATTCAAGAATTCAGAAGACTTGAGCTATCTCAGCAGAAGTTTGCTGATATCAACTCTACTGGTAAGAATGTAAGTGGTTCAATCACTCACACATTCAACCATCGCAGCAAGTTCTCTGTGCTATGTAATGACATTCTGAAAGAGTGTACTTGGTTGGCCCGTAAACTTGATAAAGAGGCAAATCAACTTGCGCCTACTTCAAGCCAAGTAATGACGAGCAAGCAGTTTGCTCAGTTCATCACTATGCTTACAGGTGGCTTGAACGATACCAAGCTTGATAAAATGAGCGAGGAAAAGTGCCATGAGTGGAAAGCTGCAATAATTGTTGTCCTTGAGAAACTAAAATCTAACCTGCCAGAATGGGAAAATATCTTTAAGGGTATCGTTCCTGCGGCTGATGCACGTAAGAACTATGTTGTTACACAACAAGGCTTCTTGCTTGGTTTAGCTCGTATCCTATCAATGACCGATGAGCTAATTCTTAAAGGTCGTGGCGTTGATGTGGACGGCTTCAAATACTTCGATTACGAGTCACTTCAATCTCTTCCATACGGTATAACGGAAGAGTGTTGGAACGTCCGTCTAACTATCGGTGGCTATGCGAAACAGACTGCGCCTCAGCAGTATCTAATCGCTGCGTTCCTTGCTGAACTAGCAGGACTTAACCTCAAAGATTTAGAGGTATGCACAAATACTAAGACGGAAGAGAAAATTCTGAGCAACATCATAAAACAGAATGAAGACTTCAAAACAAGTAAAGGAATTTAATTAACAAATCGTGTAGGATGAGATCATTATAAAAAGCATAAGGATTCTGCTGATATGAATGATTTGCTCAACCTACTCGATATTGAAACGTTAGTTAAGTATGAGATTATCCAAAGCGGTAGCTTCACTTTCTGCTCTGTATCGAACCCTCTTCAGTTCAGTTGGAATACAGTCGTGAGTAAAGAGGAAGCTTACCGTTTGATGGGAAATGGCGTACCAGTATTACAAAGTGATTACGGTTGGTTCGCATCCCACGAAAACACTAATCAAGAGGCTGACAATGACAACATTCAAGAAACCTAATGCGGCAGAAGAAACCCGCTTAGTGCTCACGATAGACACCATAAATCAGTTTAGAAAGATATCAGATGAATTCCCAATAGGTTGTATGACTGCCTTTCTAGCCTTAATGCAGCGCCCTGACCTTGGCATAACAGGTAGTGAACTTGTTGATGTTACAGGGATGGAATACCACAAAGCTATGAGAAGCCTAAAGCGTTTGACAATACACGCAGGCAAGGAGCTTAAAGCTTTTGATTTGGTGTCCGAACGTCAGGACGTGGCGAACGTTAAAGCCCTTAGATTCTTCTTGAATGACAAAGGGCACGCACTAGCTCGATCTGTTATGAAAGACATGCGCAGAGGTATAAAAACCGAAGCCGGTATCTAATGTTAAGCCAGTCTACGGACTGGTTTTTTTTCGCCTCTTTTTTAGATTAGTATCACTTGTAATATCTTTTTGATATCAATACAATATCACCGTTGTTCAAGCTTGGAGAATATAATGACAACGAAAACCCCAACGAAAGTAGTAGTTGACGACGGCTCAACTCAGGCAAAGGTAGTCCATAAGCACGGCGGCAAGTGGAAAGGCTGTACGTGTATCACACGTGTTGTGCATGGTGCTCTAAACAAGGGCGTAGAGGTGCATCCTGCGGCTTACCTAGTAGGTAGTACCTCTTACACGGTACATGCTAGCGCAGCTAACCCAATGCCTAACCAATCCCTGCATTACCAAGTGAGTGAGTACAATGCGGTAGCGGTACATAACGCTCTTATTGAAGCAGGACTAGGCGGTGTTAAAGTTGACCTGGTGGTGACTCTACCAACTGCTGATTTCTACGGAGCGAACGGTGACGTTCTGGTTGAGAAGAAGAAAGAAAACCTTAAGAGTAAGGTTAGTAACTTGGCAGGACGTCCAACTGCTATCATCTCTAACGTATCTGTTTATCCAGAAGCAGTGCCTATCGTAGCAGAGGTTATCTTCTCGCCTGATGGTGAGTATGAGGAAGACTTTGAGGAAGACAGCCGTTTCCTAGTGATCGACATTGGCGGTACTACTACAGATATGGCAGTGGTTACAGGGTCACTTGATGTTGAGAACTACAAGTCTGTACGTCACGGTGTACTTGGCTTAATGACGGAAGCTGAACAAAATCTAATGAGAGCTAAGGGGCTTTCGACGATTGGTGACGCTTACATGCAGAAAGCAGTTAAGCAAGGCAGCGATGATCAAGATACACTAGACGCAATAGAGGCAGCTAGAGTAACCTTGCTTCAACACATCGTATCCAATACGGAGCAGCTAGCTCCTGAGTGGCGCACGTTTGACCGTGTTATCGTAGCAGGTGGCGGCTCTATCGTTCTTAAAGATAAGCTGCATGATTACTTCGGTGAGAAGTTTGAGACACCAAGCGAGCCAGTGGGCGCACTTGCTATCGGGGCTTACAAACTGGAAATGATGGATGAGTGACGGTGTAAAACAAATTAACGTACCTCTAGTCAACAGTAATGGTGATGTGGTTGAAACCACTATTAGGGACTATTACATGGGGGCTACGGGTTCTAAGCGTGAAGCTATTAAAGAGGCATTGAGAGCAGGGGTTATCCTTGCTCAACTGTCCCCAAAAGCTTTATTCTATATGAGCGCTTGCGCTAAGGCAGGGCAGGAAGTCACTGCTAAAGAGCTAATCGCTATACTTTCGGATGGTAAGGACTCTGTTCCTATCATCAAAGAGAGACAAGCAGAGACGGGCACAATGAGTTTTGATTCGCCTCTTGAAGAAGAGGATGCTGTAGAGGGACGGCAGAAGAGCAAAGCTAGAGTGAACTCTCTAAAGAAATAGGCTAAACAATCTAAAGAATGAATTTATCAGTAGTCGGGCGAGTGCCGTCAAACGTACACGCCTTGGCAACTGACGCCTTGAACGAGCTTGGAAACAACCTCCGAAAGGCTAACGTTATCAAGATGCGTGGCGGTAAGGCGCGAGTTATTCGCCTCTCTTACAATTACCGCATCTTGTTAGCTCCTAATAGTAAAACTTGGAAGTTAATGAGCCATGAACGGTACAACAAACTTGCCCGTTAATAGACGGTCATACTCAAACACCATCACGATCATCCTGCACTACAGGCTAATGAGCAAGTAGGGCAGTCAACGTTTATTATTAGGAAAAACAATGAACAACATTGACCTCGGCAAGGTGAGCTATGAGCATATAGTGGCACTCTTGGAGCTTATATCCTGCGAATATCGCATGAGAAGCGCAGCAGACAAACTTGGAATTCCTCAGCAGCAATTAGCTAGAAGAATTCGACGCTTAGAGGACGCACTCGATATGATACTAATAGTTAGGATGAATCGAGATGAGTTTGCTCTCACTGCTGACGGTACAAAAATGTTACCACCTCTGAAAAAGCTTTACATCGCATACCAAGCATTTTCAGAAGAAACTAAAAACCTTTAAGTAATATCATATAGGCTAAATATGAAAACTAAAATCGCAATGGCTGTGGCAGCAGCATCACTCGTGTCTTTTAACGCAGCAGCAGAGAAGAATAGCTACTGGTTACTAGGTGGAAGCAGCCAATCAGGTGAATATAGCTCAGGCGCAGGGACGCTAACACTTGGCTATGATTTTAACGAAACCCTAGCACTGGAAACTACAATCTCATTTGGTGGCGATGATCATCACTCTGAGACAGAAGTTGATAATCCAACTATCGCACCTCCTATTGCTGGATGGAAACCTACAGCACACACAACTTACGGTGCTATCAGCCGTGACATTTACACTCTTACCCCTGTAATTAAGCATGAACTCATTGATAACCTTACTGTTTTTGGTAAGGCAGGCTTAGCTTACGTTCAAAATGAAGTGCGTGTGACCAAAACATCACGAAACATGGCACTTAACATCAACAAAAGTGACACATTGCTACATGAGAAGAATGACTCATACGGTTACACATACGGTGTAGGCGTACAGTACGCAATCGAAGCCCAAAATGCTGACCTATTATTCCGTATTGCTTACGATGTAATCGACGGTGGCAAGCTTCTAGGTCATAGCCTTAAAGATACTCACGCAGCTACATTCCAATTTGGCGTTAAGTTCTAACGAGTTATAAAAAGGGGAATACATGTGTGCTGAAAAATGCCCTTTTTTCCTCCTTTTATTCTGTTAGTTTACCCACCGCAAGACAAATGTATTGAGGATAGGCTATGTCTAAAGAACATTTAAAAATTGCCGTCATAGGGGGCGGCTCAAGCTACACACCTGAGTTAATCGAGGGATTACTTACTCGTAAAGATGAGCTACCAGTCGGTGAGATTTGGCTAGTTGACATCGTTGAGGGTTACGAGAAAGTACAGGTGATCGCTAACCTAGCTAAGCGAATGATCAAAAAGGTAGGCTCAGAAGCTAAAGTGTATGCCACTCTTAATCGCAAAGAGGCATTACTTAACGCTGACTTTGTTTGCTCTCAGTTTCGTTCGGGCGGTCTTGAGGCACGTATTCGTGATGAAAAGATTGCTATTAAGTACGACATGATCGGACAAGAGACGAATGGACTAGGCGGTTTTACTAACGCTTGCCGTACTATTCCAATTGCTCTAGAGATTGCAGAAGAAATGGAAACGCTATGTCCTAACGCATGGCTTCTAAACTTCACTAATCCGTCAGGTATGGTTACTGAGGCAATCCTTAAGTACACGAAAGTTAAAGCTGTAGGCTTGTGTAACATTCCAGTCAACATGGAACGTGGCGCAGCTAACATGCTCGGTGTGCCTAAGAGCGAGCTTACAATGCAAATTGCAGGATTGAACCATTTCGTGTTTGCTACCAAAGCTATGCACAACGGGGAAGATCAACTGCCTCGCCTTATCCATGAAATGCTTAACGGCAATGATCAAATGACACCTAAAAACATTCCGCCATTTGACTGGCCAAGAGTGATTGTTGAGTCATTGGGCATCATTCCATGTGCGTACTTACGTTACTACTACATGAGCCGTGACATTATCGAAGAAGAGATACATGAGGCTAAGCGTGCGAACAATCGTGGCGAGGTAGTTAAGCGCATCGAAAAAGAAATTTTTGAGGTGTACAGCGATCCTAACCTAGATGTTAAGCCTGCAATTCTCGAAGAACGAGGTGGTGCTTACTACTCGGAAGCTGCATGTGAATTGATGAGTTCTATCCATAACGATAAGCGCACCATCATGCACGTTAACACGAGAAACAACGGTGCTATCCAAGGCTTACCTGATGATTGCGCTGTAGAAGTTAGCTCGATCATTACAAGCACTGAGATCATTCCGCTAAGTGTAGAGCCTTTTGCTCCTGACACTCTAGCTCTTATCCAATTAATGAAGCAGTTTGAAACTCTTACAGTCGAAGCGGCTGTAGAGGGTGACATTGCTAAAGCGTACCGTGCGCTAGTTCTTAATCCAATCGTTGACACCGGTTCACATTTGGATGAAGCGCTAGAAGAAACAGTGCGTGAAAACCTGCAATTCTTACCTCTATTCGCACACGTCTTGGAGAAGTGATGAAACTTATCGTTAACGCTGACGATTTCGGTCTTACCGTTAAAGTCAACGAGGCGATATGTAAAGCATTGGACGCAGGCATCGTTAAGTCTACAACCTTAATGATGAATCAACCTGCGACCAATCATGCTATTCGTCTCATCAAAGAGAAGAAGCTGCAAGATGTAGGGCTTCACTTGGTGTTCACTTCTGGTCGTCCTATCACGCCTATTAGTCAAGTTCCTGACCTAGTAGACGATGCAGGGATGTTCCTAGATAAATCAGTCCTTATGGCTAAAGAAACCCTGCCTCAAGATCAACTGCTTACTGAGTTTCGTGCTCAGTACCATGCAGCGCTTGAGGCAGGCGTGGATATTAACCACATCGACGGACACCATTTTGCTAACGCTTATCCAGCGCTCAAGCAGACATTCATTAAGTTTGCTAACGAGGTGCAACTGCCAGTACGACGCATTGATACAGTGCGTGGCGGTCAAGGACTTCTGAACGTTGTCACACCTGACGTATTTGACATTAGTTTCTACGACGATGGTGTGCGCATGGACAAGTTCAAGGCTGAGCTACTTCATTATAAGCGACAGTATCCTGATGGAATCGTTGAGTTCATGTGCCATCCTGGGCGACCTGACGACGAACAACTAAAGATGCTGTCTAGCTACACAACTAAACGCTTCCATGAGTTACGCATACTCACTGATTGCGATTTTCTTGAGTGGCTAATTGATAACGGTATAGAGCCTGTGGGCTACAACATATTTAATGGAAAGTAATATGAAACAAAAAGGTTTTACCTTAATCGAGCTTGTCGTAGTGATTGTTATCCTTGGTATCCTGTCCGTAACGGCTGCACCAAAGTTCTTGAACTTACAATCAGACGCTAAGATTTCAGCGCTGAAAGGTGCTAAGGGTGCTATCGAGGGCGCTAACGGTATTGTCTATGGTAAGGCTGTACTAGCAGGCATCGAGAATACTCATGGTCAAGTTGGCGATGAGTTGATTGATACTATTGGCGGTAACATCGTTATGACTAAAGACAACTTGTTGAAAGCCGTTAGTACCGATATGGAAATTAAAGAGTTTGAAGAATCCTCTGATAATGCCTCAGCGCTAGCGGTGTTCAATAAAGGACATGCGGACACTCAGTGTCTACTTCAAATTGTAAATGATCACGTAAACAAGCAGCTTCACTTCGAGTTAATTACAACTGAGTGCTAATGCGTATTAAGTGATTTATGTTAAACGGGGTGCATATTGGCGCCCCATTTTTGTAGAGAAAACAAGATGAATGATTTAGAAAAGCAATGCCGTGAAAGAGCGCTGAGAGTGGCTAAGGTTTTAGGCTTCATGGGTATCGCTTCCTTGTCAAAAAGGCATAATGATCAAGAGCTAAACAATGCAATGGATGAGAAAGTAAGAGAAGAAATATCTAAGCTTTCACCTGATGAACTTAATCTACTCAAGGACTCGATGCTAGAGTGGGAATTTGTGTGTAGAGATATCTTAAATTTTGTGAATCAGCGCGGAAGCACTGAGTAAAACAAACAGGCGTACCTTGTGCGCCTTTTATAGCTTAGGGGGCTATATGACATTTCAAGTAGGTATGTACACACCTCAAATTGAGGCTGTGAAACGAGCGCTTAAAGTGCTCAACGATAATATCGAAGTGGTTGAGAAACTCGACGAAAGCGCACCGGATAACGATGCTGTGCAAAGTTTTGTTGAGGCTTCATTGGACTTACACGTTAGATATCTAAACGATAACCTAACACACATTCTCGTTCTATATGCTGCTGCTAAGGCTGCGCAGGAGGGACAGAATGACATTGCTTAATCATAGAAACTCACTTGGTAATCGAGTTGAGCTAGCATCAAGGATACGCCCTTGTGACCTGACCGAGCTTAGAGCTTTGCTTCTGGATGAAAAAGGAAGACTACGCCCTGTCCCTGCTAAGGAACTTGAGTCTATACCGCACGATGAGTTGCAGTATTTCTGCCACATCTACGGGCTGTACTCAGTGCCTAGTATCGAGTTTATTGAGTGGCTTGAATTCCACATCGAGGACAAAGAGAAGTGCGTAGAGATAGCGGCAGGTAATGGCGTCTATGGTAGACATTTAGGTGTGACCATGACGGACAACTACATGCAGCATCCTAAGAACAGAGCAAAGTTTAGAAATGCTATCCAAGCATACGACAACGACAGTATCCCTCTTGTTCAGTATGGCGACGATGTTATTGAAGAGGACGGTAAGGAAGCTGTGCGCCTGCGTAAGGCTGAGACTGTCCTATGCGCTTGGGCTACTCATAGATATCAACGTACTAAGCATCACCTAGGCGGCAACATGTTCGGTATTGACTTCGAGTGGATAGCTAAGCGTAAGCACGTTAAGAAAATCATTCTTGTAGGTAACATCACTACGCATAAGAACAACCCTCTTATGGACTACCCACATGAAGAGCATGAGCTAACTGGCTATCTATTCTCACGTTCTTCATATCCTCAATTTGACCGAGTGTTTATTTGGAATGTGGCAGACGATTAAAGGCATCTTAGCTATTTACAAGAGGGAACTTATGTACGAGAGAAAACTGTACGAAAACCGAGTGCTCAATGATATTGATGTTGCCCACTTAACTGAGCGCTTACGCTTTGCTAAGAGTCAGCGATACATGAATTGGTTTTTCAGTCTGCTGATGATCGCCTTGGTGTTTAACCAATGCTACGAGGCGTACACGCTATGGGACAGAGCATGGTATTTCTCAGTGATTATATGGGCTGTCTGCATTGGCTGCATTTATGTGGGCTTCATGCACTTCAAGCTAAGTGAAAATCAAACTGAAAAAATCAAGATGTACCAAGGTTTTCTAGATAACAACCCAAGGGAACTGACATGCAAAACTCAGAAATAAAAACCCTATGGGCTTGGGTAGCCACTGAGTCGGACGGCACTGAGGGGATTATCGCAGGCATCATGCCTACCGGTATGACTCCCCTAGTAACTGGGAACCCTAAGCTGCTTCCTATCATGGAAAAACACGCAGCTAACGTAGCTCAGGTAACTGGACTAGAGGTAAAGCTAGTGAAGTTCTCAGGGGTGGAAGTCATTAATACACTTGGTAAAAAGACAACACACTAATCAGGGGGAGGCGCAAGCCTCCTTTTTTATACTTATGATCAAACTAAAAGAAAAAGGCTATCTTATAGCGGTCAATAAGAACGGTCTGAGGTTTCGCAGAATCTTTGACTGTAGCATTGATGAGGCACGTTTAATCGAGGCTGAATGTCGGGCGGCTTATGCCAGGGGCGACACCTATTCACCTCCTATAAAATCAATAGGTTGCAATAAGAAAGTCACACAAAAAGGTGAAATTACTCACCAAGAAGCCCTTAGAATCGCTTCAAAAGCCCTCCCCGACTACGTTATTAAACGTACCCAATCAACGCTCCGATCTCAGGGCGTACTCGATGAGCTAGTAGACACTCAACACTTCATCGACATTTACCAGTCCCTCTTTGGTAAGTACACCAACGCTACAATCAATAGCAAACTCACACCTCTTAAGAAGTATGCGCACTACCTAAAAGAGACGGGCCATGTAAACGAAGTTCCAGAAATGAAGCTTACGAACGCCTCTAGCTCCGATCGTAGACGTTACTTTAACGATGAAGAGAAAGAGCTAATGAGAGCAGGCTTAGCGGCTCAGGGGCAAGTGTTCTGCGATATGTTGGACTTCACGCTGCGTACTGGCTTGCGCTTCCCTAGTGAGCTTCTGAGCGTGTCTGAGAGAAACGTTAGAGGTGAAACGCTGCATGTGGTTGGTAAGCGAGGTAAATCACGTGTAGTGCCTCTTAGCGAGACTGCTAAACGCATCCTTGATGATTACCCTGAGGGCTTCAAGGTCACTGAGTATGAGTTCAGAGAGGCTTGGAAGCTTGTGCGTTCAGCTATGGGCTTGGAAGATGATCGAGAGTTTGTCCCACACGTGATGCGGCACACGTTCGCTACTGACCTAGTTGAGAAAGGCGGTGATTTGCTGGCGATACGTGACCTGCTAGGACATGATGATGTAAGGACTACGCAGATATACGCTAAGGTTACGGGGTCACACTTGAAAAGTACCATTGCTATCTTAGATTAGGCTTGGCATAATTGCCTTGTCGTTCTCCAAGCGGCAACAACTTAGGATAGCCCCATCCTTGGGGCTGTTTCTCTTCCCTGTTCCCTGTCTAATCAGGTCTAGTAGCTGCTTCTAGCTCTTCTAACTCTTTGCACTTGGCACACTCACCGGCTTTTGCATCCACCGGCTTTTCTTCGATGATGTAATCACCTATTAAATCGAGTAAGTGAGTTATCTTAGTGAACGGTAACTTGATGGTCATTTCCATATCGTGACCGATGCTTTGAGAAGTGCTTAAATTAATATAAGGGTCTTCCTTAGGTATTACTTTAGGCTCTTCCATATAGTCCTCTGTATCTTCCATATAAGGCGTTAAGTCTGGTATGGCAGGCTGAGTAATCTCAACCTCTTGGACAGGCTCAGGAGGCTGTACAGGGGCTTCCTGATGATGCTGTATCGCTCTTACCTGCTCTAGTTCCTTGTCAGTAACCGAATTATTACCATCCAAGCCAAGCTGTTTCTTAGCTAGCTGCTTTCTTTGGAAGTTCTGATTAGCTTGGTGAAGCGCAGCTTGCTCTGCGTTCATCTTAGTTGGCTTGTTCTTCTTCTGATCATCATAGTAAGCCTTGGCTCTTGCCTTGCCACATGGATCGCATGTGCCATAGTTGGCATGTTTGCGCTGCTTGTTGGTTATGTGGTGACAGTCAGGACACATGAATAGCTCACGATCCTCTTTAGTCATTTTGATCTCGCTGACACTTCCCTCTAGGAAGTAATACTTGCTTGTATTGTGGAGTGCTAGAGCGTTCTTCTCTGCTGCTTCTATAGCGCTACAGAACTCTTTGAGCATGTTATCTGGGTGTACGTCATTTTCTTCACAGTGCTGCGCAACGACACGATACAGAGATGTTTCAGCGTATCCATGCCTTTGAAGCTTATTGAAGACTCTGCGGTACTTCTGCGGATTTTTGAAGTGTTTAAGTACGCCTATATGTAAGGCTGCTATGTAGTCTTGTGTGCTTTCCATTTCATACCCCTAATACTCGATGGAAGTCGTGAGTAGCAAATTGTCGTGAGTCCCCATTATACATTTTGCGATCCTCTCTGTAGTAGGAAAAGCTAAAAGTATGAACCTAGTCACATTACCTTTCTTTAGGCAATAGGAGTCATATAGAGGCGAGTTTGTCGCCCCGCAAGGAATAACACTATCCTTATTCTAGGGGCTTCAACCAACCTCTTAACAACTACTGTTAGATGTGTAACACATTAGATATTCTAATCTCTACATGACTAGTAAATTGAAACTGAGTGAGAGAGTCAACGTACTAATCCACCTTTTAACTACTGGTGATCTCTTATCAGAGTGCCTTTGTTTCGGCACATAGGGTTTTAGCCTATGCGAGTTGTCTTCAAGTAACCTCTCCTAATGAGATTACCGTCAATCCACGATGAGCCAACACCGTCCCAAGCGTCCCAAGCACTACCAAGGGTAATTCCTGTCTGCTGCCAAGATTCCTCTACGGTCAGCTAGCATCCTGCTACAGGACATTACTTTTACGCTCTTGATTAATTTCAAATGTTTAATAAAGCTGCAAATTCAAATGCAGACATTCGACAATTTCTACTCTGTTTATAAGTTCACTAAACTTACGTGCGCCTCGACGCAGTGCATTTGGATAACGCTTTGCCCTAGTATCTGACTTGTTGGCATAGGTATTCAAATTTTACCGCTACACGGTCACACCAATAGTGCTGACACTCTCTGCTCAAGCCCATGTACCCTGTTCAATTCGATACACGTCAAGTGTTTAGGGACGCTGACGGCTATTTGCACCTCATCGTCACTTGAGCTAAGACTAATTGTTTTTGGACGCTAGAATTTTATGGCTATGCGTCGTTCACGGTGTCAGTGGTGAACTGAGACAAAGCACGAAAGAAAGGAAAGCAGCACATTTGCTACTTTTTACACTCATAAGAGTTGAAGAAGAATTTGGAAAGGCTTATAATATAGGCTGAACAATATGACATTGATCACGCTTTTGGTGCTCTGTCTCGTTTGCCTTAGTTATTAGATACGCTACCAACGCATCTTTTAGTAAGTCTTTCCAGTCATCATCCTTGGCACTCCAGTTAGTGTAAAAAGTAGTCAGTGTTGACAATCTTATTTTTCGGGGCTTTGCCTCACGTGCACACATAATACCCTAGATCGAACACGGAGATCAACTAAATGATCATGTTCTCAGGTCTAGGGTTTATTTTTATCTGTACCTTTACAAATCTGTAAATGACATTTATGGTGTTACTTCAACAATCTGATGGAGTAGATCATGCGTGTTTATACAAAGCATCTAGAAAGCACACCTAACTCATTGATTAATCAGCAAATTTCCCTAGAAACCTTAGGCGTTACTATGGGGCAGCAACGTGCATTAAAGGCAATGGGACGCCTTGAGCACTTGGGGCAAGTTGATAATACATCTTATGGGCGCTCACTTGCTGACTTAGCGATAAAAAAAGTAACAGAGCAAATTAATCGTGATTTAAACGAAGACGCAGGTAAAGCAGGAAAAGGGCGAAAAGCACTAAAATTAATTCGTTTAATTAATGCGTCAGAAAGTGTTGCAATGATTGCCGTTAGGGGAGCAATGTCATGTATTACTCGAAAAACACGCACTATTTCAGTTATTAGACGTATCGGGAAGAACGTCGAGGATGAGTTAATCGCACGTGCTTTACGTGATAAAGACGATCAACTGTACACATATCTCATGGAAGCGGTGAGCCGTCGAAGCGAATACCGTTACAAACGTCGAGTTATGATGAACATGATCGACAACAACGAGGTACGTGTAAGCCCTTGGGACAGCGCTGATGTTGTCCAAGTTGGAACATATCTGCTGCATGTTATCTGCACGGCTACTGGCTTTTTTGAACGTGATATTATGTCCAACCAGTCAGAGTACCTAGTGCCTACCCCTATGCTTATCGAGCGTATCGACAAGCACAAAGAGTTTCTTTCTACTCTATACCCTGTTTGCTTCCCTATGGTTGTGCGCCCTCGCCCTTGGAAAAAAGGCATGGTGCATGGTGGCGGCTACATCACTGACGCTCTGCCTAAGATACCGTTCATTAAGTCCAAGGATGAGAACGATGCCAATGCAGCGATTAACCATGACTTCCCCGTTGTAATTGCAGCAGTCAACGCAGCGCAGGATACCAAGTGGCGTATTCGTAAGCCTATGCTAGACGTGATCATGCGTATCTTGGAGTCAGGACACTCTCACGGAATCCTTAAAGAGTTCAGTGAAATGCCCTCACCTGCTATGCCTGATTGGGGCTTCCAACATTCTGCTGACCGTAAGGCAGTTAAGAAAGCAATTGAGGCAGGAGAGAAGCCACACTTAAGCGCTCAGTACATTAAGCGTGAGAATGAGTTCACCTTGTGGAAGAAGCAAGTAGTTGCGGTGAAAGAGTCTAACGTCAACGCACGTAGCCAACGTTCACGCATCACTTGCATCATGGATATCGCCTGCAAGATGAATCACTTTGATCATTTCTTCATTCCGCACCAAGTTGATTTTCGTGGGCGTGTCTACCCTATTTCGATTATGAGTCCTCAAGGCGAAGACTACGTTAAGAGTCTGATGGAATTCGCTGAGGGCGAGGAAATAGGCAAAGAGGGTATCTATTGGCTTAAGCATCATACGTCTAATGTGTGGGGCAACGACAAGGATACTCTAGGGGGTCGTCAGTCGTGGACGGACGCTAACATGCCTATGATACTGGCTTGCGCAGAGTCGCCATTTGATAATCGTCAGTGGATGGATGCTGATGAACCTTTTCAATTCCTCGCTGCATGTTTTGAATGGCAGGGTGTAATGAGAAATGGTGAGAAGCACGTCACACATATTTCAATTAATTTTGACGGTACGTGTTCTGGTTTGCAGAATCTAGGCATGGCACTCCGTTGTGAGCACACTGCCAAAGCTGTAAACCTCATCCCTCAGGAACTACCGTCAGATATTTATCAGATGGTAGCGGATAAGGTTACTGGTGTGCTGAAAGGAGAAGTGCATACCTGCCAGTATGCGCAAAAGTGGTTGTCATTTGTCGGGAACAATATCAATCGAAAGGTCGTTAAGCGTCAAGCCATGACGTTTTCCTATGGTAGTAAGGTGTATGGTTTCACAGACCAAATCCTTGAGGATACCATACGTCCAAGGAAGGACGAACTCCGCCATGCGGTCAGAAAGGGTATAAAGTCTCAACAGGAGTTCCATGATCAATGGTACTTCGACAATGATCGCAAAGCTGCTAGATATTTAGCCTCTCATATCTACGATGCGGTGTGTGAGTGCGTCCTGCTTCCTGCTCAAGCGATGGAGTGGTTGCAGGAGTGCGCTCGCATTATTGTCAAAAATAATGTGCCCGTTGAATGGGTAACTCCCCTGGGCTTTCCAGTCAAACAACGTTACTACAAGCTTAACCGTAAGCGCATTGACACAGCGCTGCACGGCACACGCTACCAGTATTCCTACGTCGAACGTAACAAAGAGATTAACAAGACCACTCAAGCTAATGGTATCTCTCCTAACGTTGTTCACTCTCTCGATGCGTCTCACCTGTCCCTGACCGTGTACAACTGTCTACGTGAGGGAATTAAATCGTTCATGTTAGTGCATGACTCGTTCGGCACTCTTCCGTCCAAGGCAGGAAAGCTATTCCGTATCATCCGTGAGTCATTCGTTGAGCTATACAGCCGTGACGTTCTACAGGAACTATACGAGCAGTTTGTTTTCCAAGCAGGCAAGAAGCTTGCGGCTAAGCTACCTCGCCCACCAAAGCAGGGAAATCTGGACATTAACGTAACTCTAGACGCCCCCTATTCTTTCTCCTAACTTCTGAATGTCCTCACGTGGAGACTGAACCAAATGAGGACAATTTAATCTCTAAGAAAAACTATAAGACATACACAACGCCCACATGCACACTTAAGTACCCTTGGCTCAACGAGGCTGACACTAAGTTTAACGCAGAGGGCGTTTACCACACTCAATTCATCTTATCTGCCGAAGAAGCTGAACCCCTAATCAAGCTAGTAGAAGATGCACAAGCTGACAAAGTAGAAGAAGTGCAGGCAGAGAAAGGTAAGAAGCCACGCCTAGAAGAACTACCATTCGAGCGCAATGAAGACGGTACAGTAACTTTTCGTTGTAAGCAGAAAGCTACAGGTAAGTCTCGACTAACAGGTAAACCAATCGAATTCAAAGTAGCACTGTTTGATGCGCATGGTTGTGCCATTGCTGAGCCTCCAATTATTCGAGGTGGCACGAAAGCATGTATTGCCCTTGAGGTAGTCCCTTACTTTGTGCAGAAAGCAGGCGTGACTCTACGCCCACGTGCAGTACAAATCATTGAGCTATCCCAAGGTGGCGGTGATGCTGACTCATTCGGCTTTGGTAAGCAGGATGGTTTCACTCAAGAAGTGCCAGCATCTAAGCCAATGAACAAGGAAGACGACGATGAAGAGTTCAACGAATGGTGATTGGGTCACTGTTCGCTTGAAGCCTCTCAGCGTTAACGAGGCGTATTTCGGTAGTAAGACTAAGACAGCACGCTACCGAAAGTATGAAGATGCAATGCGCCTCTGCTTGCCTGATATGGACATTCCCGACGGCAAGCTTGCCCTGCAAGTAGAAGTAACCTACGCACGTGCTAGCTCAGATATAGACAACTTCTTAAAGGCTTTCATTGATTGCCTACAGAAGCGCTATGAGTTCAACGATAACCGTATCTACAAGCTGCGTGTTATCAAGCATGTTGACAAGGACGATGTAGGTATTCGCTTCAAGCTTACACATTACCCCGACTCCCACGCCCCCTCTGATGGTGTTTGCACTTGTGCCCTCGCCTACATGGAAAAATCAGAGTTAGAAGAAATCAAGGAAGAACTATGCGACAAGTAACTGACAAGATCATTGTCTACACGTCAGATGATCCTAAAGGTTGCCATGTGTTTATTGATTCAAAAGGTCACACCGAAAACTTTCGTTTTGATAACGAGAGAGGATACAGAGACGTAGAGCATGATGAGACAAGTTACTACGTCTGCCTAGAACCTACCGATGAACCAGAAGCAACCGCTAAGTCTCTGCACTACACGCTATTCCGCTTAATGGAAAAGTACCCTCACGCAGAAGTAATTACTGAAAAGGATTGAAATGAACCTCAAAGGACAGAAAGAAATTGTAATCAAGCACGTTAAAGAGCACGGTGAAATCGACGCCTTAACTGCAATCATGGAATACGGAATTACTCGCCTAGGTGGACGAGTGCATGAGCTACAAGATAGTGAACATGCTCTACGTGCCTACCCTCATCCTGACTTACCTCATCCTTGGGTTATTTACCGTCCTAATTGGGATATGCGCAAGGAAGCCGTGCTGCGCCATTGGGCTATTACCACTGCACCTCGCAAGCCTTTATTAAATATGACCATGACTGAGCTAGAGAATCACATTCGTAAGCTTACCAGTCGTTCATTTGACTTAGCGAATAAGTTGGCTGCAATGCAGGAGGAAATGACGCATCACAGAAACATCTTGCCTACGGCATGAGTCCTGCCCTCAGTGTGGCAGCAAAGATAACTTAGGGAGATATAGCGATGGACATGGTTACTGTTTCGGTTGTGGGTACTACGAAAGATCAGAAGAGCAACAAGGAATTGAAGAACCTCATCGAGGATATGCAGAAAGTGGCTCTTGGCTCAGTGGCAGTTACTCCACACTTCAAAGCAGAGGCATACTGCAATCAACATGTGAACGTTTCAATTACAAAGTCGGTTTCTGGAACAACGGTGAGCCTGTTCATATCGCCGAAGCAAGGGACGCTAACGGACAACTAAGAGCACAGAAAGTACGCCTAGTTAAAGAAAAGGATTTTCGAGTAATAGGCGACTTATCCAATGTGCTTATCGGAATGAACCTCTGGCGAGGTGGCAAGAAGCTAATCGTTACAGAGGGCGAATTAGATATGCTGAGTGTTGGTCAGTTACTTGATCGAACGCCAGTAGTATCACTACCTAACGGGGTGTCTAGCGCCAAGCGTGTACTCATGGCAAACATGGACTGGCTACTAGGCTTTGATGAAATCATCCTCTTCTTCGATAACGACGACAAGGGACGTGAAGCCGTTGAAGAGTGTGTACGTCTTTTCCCTCCCAAGCGTGTGCTTATAGCTGAGCTAGCTAACTATAAAGATGCAAATGAAGCTCTCATGGCAGGCGCAGGACGTGACGTGATGATTGCCGTATGGGAGGCGAAGCACTACAAGCCACAAGGTTTATTTAGTGGACTAGAAGTGCTCGAACGTGGCGATGAGCCTATTACCCAAGGATGGGAAACCCCCTACCCCTCACTCACTCACCTTAGCTATGGAATTAAACCAGGCGATCTGGTTTGCATTGGTGCTGGCACTGGCTGCGGTAAGACGCACCTAATGAAGATGATGGCTGCTCACATGATCAAACATCATGGATTAACAGTAGCCACTCTGTTTCTAGAAGAGCCTCAGCTAATGAAAACCATCGACTCGATAGCCGGTATCATCGACGGTGTTGATTACCTCAACCCTCACCTAAAACTTACCGATGAGCAAAAGGTACAGAAAGACGAAACCAAGCGTTTAGTCGCCTCTCACCTCGTTCTCTACAAAGTTGATGCCTCTGCTGAGCCTGATGAAATCCTATTAGTCATGCGCCACATGAAAGCCAGTGGCGCAGAGGTGATCTTCTTTGACCACGTTACTTACGTTCTTGATGGTATCGCAGGAGACAATGAGGTTAAGGCGCTTAAGCTTCTCATGCGCAACCTAAACACTCTGGCCAAGGAATTAAACTTTGCTCTCGTTTATGCCAGTCAGTTAAGGAAAACAGACGGTAGCCGTGCGCAGAGTGAACGTGGTGGCTTCTTTGGTCTTGATGATTTTCATGGAGGAAAGTCTAACGTGCAGTATGCAAGCTTAGTGCTTGGCGTAGTACGTGACCAAGCGAGTGACGATAAGGACTTAAATACTCTCTTCATTTTGAAGTGCCGAGATAACGGCAATGCTACAGGACAGAGTATTGAGTTGAGGTATCAGCCAGATACCACAAGGAAAATAGAGGTTAATCCTCTCGATGAAATTTATAAGGAATAAAATGAAAAAGATATTTTCAAAAACGGATTTCGAGAAAATTGTAGCTAGAAATAGCTTAGGTCACTACATAGATACGACTAACTACACCATCACAGACGATGTTCCTACAACTGACTCTACAACTCTAGCTTTTTATATAGAAGCTTTAGATAAGGGACGTGCCGTGTCAGGTGGTGTTATTCAAGATGTATATGTATCAGGTGCAGGATACCGTGTTACTGACCGTAGGTTTGGCATGTCAGTAGTAAAAGGTTTTAGTGTCGATATCACCATTAAAGTTAAAAAAGATACAGGCGGTGATGAGCATAGAAAATATTCACTATATGCGGTGGACGGTAAATTAGCTGTAGATGAAAAACCAATTAAATTTAACCTATTTGATTACACTGTAGAAACCACGCAAGAGGTGTAATCAATAAGACTAGCTTTTGATATTGAGGCTAATGGACTCTTGCCTACCGTTAGCCGCATCTTTTGCGTCTGCGCTATCGACGTGGACACAGGCAAAGAATACAGCTTTCCACCTTGGCAAACTCAAGATGCCATTAGCTTCCTATCACAGGCTACTCAACTAATCGCCCACAACGGCATCAACTACGATATCCCTGCTGTCCTTAAGTGTACTGGTCGTCAACTAGACGTGACCAAGTGCTTAGACACGCTTGTATGTAGTCGTTTGATGTGGGCGAACATAACAGATATTGATTTTAGCCTCCGCAGGAAGCGAGGTGATGCCTACCCTCTTGAGTCAAAACTCATAGGCTCTCATGGTCTTAAAGCTTGGGGTCAACGCCTAGGCTTTCACAAGGACTCTTTCGGTGAAGAAACTGATTGGCAGACAGCCGAATACACGCCAGAAATGCTCGAATATTGTATGCAGGACGTGCGTGTAACAGTCGAGTTATTCCGAAAGGTTGAAGCGAAGAAGTACCCTAGCAAGTCGGTACTATTGGAACATCAAGCAGCTATCTTGCTGTCTCAAATGGAGAGGAACGGTTTTCACTTTGACGTCAAAGGAGCGCAAAAGCTTTACATTGATTTAAGTGAGAAAAAGCATGAAATACATACTAAATTGGTTCAAGAATTTGGTGCTTGGTATGTGTCACAAGGACAAGCCAACCCGAAGCGCTCGATCAACTACAAAGACAAAACCCGTGCAAGTGTCACGCAGGGCGCAGCTTATACAAGAGTTAAGCGAGTCGAGTTTAACCCCGCAAGTCGTGACCACATCGCAAAGATACTCACCGCAGATGGGTGGAAGCCGCAAGAATTTACAGAGTCGGGAAAACCGAAGCTTGACGAGACAACGCTTGCATCAATCAACCATCCACGAGCAGGACTTCTTGCCGAATACTTCCTACTCCAAAAGCGTCTCGGACAGCTCCACGATGGACAGCACGGCTGGCTCAAGTGCGTCAATGAACACGGAGTAATACATGGAAGTATCAACCCCAACGGTGCAGTCACAGGACGATGCACTCACTCACGCCCTAACATCGCTCAAGTGCCGTCTGTCAGGGCTGCTTACGGTGCTCAGTGTAGAGAACTATTTACCGTGCCTAGCAATTGGTATCTATTGGGTACTGATGCTTCTGGCTTGGAACTCAGGTGCTTAGCTCACTACCTATATGAATGGGACGGTGGCGCATACGCTGACATTATCCTTAATGGTGATATCCATGTAGCTAACCAAAAGGCTGCGAACCTAGATACACGTGATGAAGCTAAACGATTTATCTACTGCTATCTCTATGGTGGTGGTGACTGGCTAGTAGGCTCGCTCATTGCTCCTGATGCGACTACTGAGGAACAAGAGCTAATAGGACGCAAGGTTAAACGTCAGTTCCTTAAAGGGATGCCTGCCCTGCGTGAACTCAAGAAATGGGTGAAGACGCAAGCTGATCGAGGTTATTTAACTGGTCTAGACGGGCGCCAAATTCACGTAAGAAGCGCACACAGTGCTCTCAATGCTCTACTTCAATCTTGTGGTGCTCTCATTTGTAAACACTGGATTATTGAAACTGACAGGCTATGCAGGGAAGCTGGCTTGTTACATGGCCAAGATTACAAACTCTGCGCCTACGTTCACGATGAGCAGCAAATTGCGTGTAGAACAAAAGAAATTGCACAGAGAGTGGGTGAATTTGCTAATAAGGCAATTAGAAATACAGAGAAGTATTTTAAAATAAATATGCCTTTAGATAGTGATTTTAATATTGGTAGGACGTGGAAGGATACACACTAAAATATTTAATAGCTTCTATGAAAAACGAATTAGAAAAATAGAAATCGAGTTAAAAGAACTTGAGGAAATTAATTTGTTAACGTTCGACGTGAAAGAGTTCTTAAAAAGAATGAGTCGAATAAATTATTTAAAAAAAAGAGAAAGAGCAGTATTTAAGTGCTATTCGATAATTGCTATAATGCCTCTAGGCTAAATCGAGGTATTTCAATGAAAATCAGACCATATCACATCATTATCGCTCTACTTGTGCTAAATTTCATCACCATTTGTTTAGGGTTTGCTACAGTGCATGAAAAGTTAGATACCCTTTGGTATATTAATTTAGCTTAATTAACGCCCTCCAAGTGAGGGCTTTTTAATATCTGGAGAAAATCTATAGTATATTTATTTCACGCAATGACATTTGCGTTATTTGTATTAAAAATGGCTAGTGTTATAACTATTAGTTGGCTAGCTGTATTCAGCCCGTCTATTATTATTGTCCTCACGCAAGTATTTATTATTTTATTTGCCCTACTACTAGTTTCTAAAGGAAGTAAAAATAAGTAAACCATTTCTATTATTAGATGCTGATTGGTTTGCTTATAACGCTAGTGCTGCCTGCGAGAAAGAAATTAAGTGGAATGATCACTTCTGGACGCTGCACAGCGATATCAATGAGGCTATCTGCAAGGTGGAAGATGATATCGCCAAAGTCTGCACTGACTTAGGCTCTAAGGACTTTGTTCTATGCTTCTCAGACTCAGCCAACTGGCGCAAAGAGGTGATGCCCTCTTACAAAGCGAACCGTTTAGACAAGCGCAAGCCTTTGTGCCTGTACCCTCTAATTGAGTACCTAAAAGAGAAGTACCCTTACGAGCAGCGAGAGAGCCTTGAGGCTGACGATATCATGGGGATTCTCGCTACCCTGCCCTCTTACCAGAATGATCGCAAGAAGATCATAGTGTCCATCGACAAGGACTTACTACAGATTCCAGCATGGCACTACAACCCTAACAAGGACTACCAAGAGCATGAAGTTACACAGGAAGAAGCTGACAGATTTTATCTATGTCAAGCGTTCGCAGGTGATGCGGTGGATGGATTTAGTGGCTGTCCGACTATTGGTGTGGAGACTGCACGCACGCTTATTGATGAAAAAGTCATTTACGTTCCTTTTGTGCATACGTTCAAAAGCGGAAAGCGCAAAGGAGAGACTGAGCATCGTTGGCAGAAAGTTACTGGCGAAAGTCAGAGTGCTTGGGAAACCATTGTTTCCACATACCGAAAACACGGATTAAGTGAGTCAGTAGCATTATCAAATGCACGTGTGGCTCGGATATGCCGTGCGTGTGATTACAACTTTAAAAACAAGGAAGTGAAACTCTGGCAACCCCACTAGGCGGTCATTATGAAATGGCTATTGAGCCACTTGATTTTATCGAGGCTAACGAGCTTGGCTTCGCTCAGGGTAACGTCATTAAGTACGTGTGTCGTTACCCATATAAGAATGGTCTAGCTGACCTTGTAAAGGCGCGAGACTACATCGACTACTTAATCAAAAAGGAAAAACTGAATGAAACACTGGAAAGCTAGCTTACTGCTTAAGCTGATTGATCTTGCTGCCAAGGCTCTTAAATCATGGCTAACTGATGGTCGTGATAAAGAGAAGCAAAAGTCTAAAGACAAGGTAGCCAAAGCGTTCTCACACGCAGAGGCAATCAAAGTCGTAGAGAAGACTAAGCGAGATAAGCAGGACAAAGATGCCAATAAAGCTAAATCACTACTAGACGTTATCACAGGAGAGTAATTAATGATCATTGCATTGGAAGGAAACATTGCATCGGGTAAGAGCACTCTTTTACCCCTAGTGGCTAAGGAACTAGGCTATGAGTACATTGAAGAGGGCATTGAGAATGATGCTAAGTTCAAGGAGCTTGTCGCTAAGAACAAGCAGGAAGAGTTATCTGTTTATGCTGCTGAGTATCGCATGAACTACCTCAAGAAGCTTGATGCGTCCAAGAACTACTTGGTTGAGCGCACTCCCCTGTCCTCTTATCTATTTGCTATGGCTGATGATATATCTGAGGAAAGTCGCAATAAGATTTTTAATGCGATGATCAATGCCCCTGCTCCTGAGCTTCACGTTTACATACGATCATTACCCCACTTGTGTAAGAAGCGTATTAACAAGCGTAAGCGTGCAGGTGAAGACAAGATTACGATGAAGCGCCTACGTAAAATTCATAACGCACATGAAGAGTGGGCAAAAATTGGTGAGGACGTGCATAAGGTGTTTACACTTGCGAGTGACAATGAAATGTCACCGTATGATATCGCCAAGTGCATTAATAAATACATGTACCTGAGAAAGCGAGGTGAGTTAAATTAATATTGATGATGTAGCAAGTTACGTCGAAGAAGATACCTCTCTAGATGAACTCCACGCACATATTAAACGTGTCGGATATCCTTTCTGCAAAAGCCTCATTTCTTACATCGAACGTCTACATGAAACTAAACCCTCACGTGGAGACGATACGCCTACTTTATATATCAAAGTGGGACAACAAGAAATTATAGACACTATAAAAGACTTATTTAAGGGGAATACCTAATAGGATTATTTAGTAAAATTTTCAAGACTCTTTTTGGGGGTGGTGACGAAGTTGAGGTAGTGATGCCTGAAGTTGTCATGCAGCCACCTGCGCCAATTACCAAAGAGGGCTTACCTGCTGATGTGGAGGTAGGTGCGGAAGAGGCGCAAGCTAAAAAGAAGCGAAAAGAAGTCCAAGAAAGAGGTGCAACGCAACGGCGACGAAAAGAACTTAATGTCCCCGTAGCGAAAGGTATTCAAATTTAGGAGGACAATGGCTACAAGAAGTATTTATGAAAAACTGTCCTCTGAGCGTGAACCTTATGTAACTCGTGCTCGTGTAGCAGCGAAGCTTACCATTCCATCACTCTTCACAGAAGAGACGCAAAATACCGCAACAGTAGCCTTAAAGACTCCTTATCAGGGCGTAGGTGCTCAGGGTGTAAAATCCTTAGCAAACAAGCTGTTAATGGCACTTATGCCCCCTAATCGCCCATTCTTCCGTATGGTTATTCCAGACGCTAAGGTTACAAGTTCTCTAGAGAGGTTCGAGCAAGCAAAGCGAGAGCAGCAGAAAGGTGAAATTGAAACCAAGCTTTCTAAGGTTGAAAGAATGATCATGGGAGAACTTGAAGTGAAGCAGTTGCGTACTGCTCTATTTGAGGCTCTTAAGCAACTTATCGTTTGCGGAAATGTGCTTGTGCATATTAGCGACAAAGCTGTAAAGGTGTTTAGGCTAGATAAGTATGTGGTTAAGCGTGATCAAGATGGGAAACCAAAGCTAGTAATTGTAAAGGAGAGTGTCGATATTGATGACCTCCCGACAGAAGTTCAAGCAAAGGTTAAACCAGACAATACTGACGATAAGAAAGTTGACCTATACACGCACGTCGAACGAAGATCATCTAAGTGGCATGTGTATCAAAAGGCAGGCGATGTGGTAATGCCAAAGTCAAAAGGTAGCTATCCACTCGATGCGTGTCCTTGGTTGGCATTGCGTATGGTTCAAGTAGACGGTGAGGACTATGGACGTTCACACGTTGAAGAGCACATGGGCGACTTAAAGGCGCTAGAGAACCTTGAGAAATCAATTCAAGAGGGCGCACTTGCAGCATCACGACTTATCTTTATGGTACGTCCAAATAGCACTGTACGAGTGCAAGACTTGCAGCAAGCGGTCAATGGTGGCTTTGTTAAAGGTAACGTTGATGATGTGATTCCTCTTCAAATAGAGCGTTATCACCAAATGAGTTCAGCAAAAGAACTCGCTGCAACTATCCGTCAATCACTGGCTATGTCATTCCTTATGTCTTCTGGTATTCAGCGTCAGGCTGAGCGAGTTACAGCAGAAGAGATTAGGGTAATGGCTAATGAGCTAGAGACAACACTAGGCGGTGTCTACTCGCTTCTATCGAATGAGCTACAAGCTCCTATCATCGCAGTCGAATATAACCGGCTTAAGCGCAGAAAAACTCTTCCTGACATTGGCATTGAGGCAACCCCTGAGATTGTATCGGGTATGGAAGCATTAGGGCGCACGGAAGAAATGTCGAAGATGAACCAATTGATTCAGAACATGGCAGCGCTAGGTGAGGACGTGCTCGTTAAGTACGTGAACGTGGACGAAGTGATCAAACGTTATGCAGCAGCCCTTGGTGTTGAGACTGATGGATTGATCAAGGATTCAGCACAGCGTCAGCAGGAAGCAGAGCAAGAGGCGGAAACGCAAGCACTAGCTCAGGCTATGCCTCAGATCGCCACAAACTCTATGCAATAAAAGGATTTAATGAATGGAACAAGCTGAGAATACCCCGCAGCTAACACACGAACAACAGATGCTACAAGCAGCCTCAGAGGTAGAAGTAGCATCTGATAATTACGATATTGATACAACAGTTGAATCGGTATCGAATGAAAATCAATTGAGTATCGAAAGCGCTACTAAATTAGTATCAGGTAGCGAAAGTGATATCAATTCCGATACTGAAAGTGATACTACTAGTACCGAAAAGGTATTAGAAGAGTATCAAAAAACTATTGAAAAAGAATCTGAATTAAATCAGAAAGATAGTGAATCAGTATCGAATGAGAGTCAAAACGATACCGTTGATGAAGAAAAAGAAGCGCTTAAGCAGCAAGTGCGAACACTTTATAACCAAGACTTAGAAAAGTCAGTCTATGAAGTCTATGGCGGTAAAGAAAGTTTTGATCAAGTTGCTGAATGGGCGAAAGAGAATATCCCAGAAAATGTACTCAACGGGTACAACGATATGATTGCAGAGGGTGCGCCTAAAGAGGCTGTACTTTTCTTTGCTCAAGCATTTAAAGCCATACACGACACTCAGTTCATCCAAGAGCCTCAACTTGTACACAGTGGCGCAGCCGCAGTAGAACAAGGTTACTCAACGGACACTGATTTGTTTGCTGCAATGGCTGACCCTCGTTATCAGCGCACTGACGCTGTAGGTGATGCCTATCGTGCAGAAGTTCTACGAAAAATGAATACGGGCGCTACTAACCCCCTAGGTAACGTAGAAGTTATCTCGTATGGCTAATTAATTATTTAAAAGGAGAAGTGGAACATAACATTTCCAACTAACCAAGCACCGTCACGTCTAGGTACGGTGAACGCAATTTCAGATAAGGACAACACAAACCGTGAGTTGTTCCTAAAGCTGTTCGCAGGCGAAGTTCTAACGATGTTCCGTCCGAAAGCAATCGCAATGGGACTAACACGTGTACGAACAATCCAAAACGGTAAGTCTGCATCATTCCCAATCATCGGTCGAACAACTACTGGCTACCATAAGCCTGGTGATCTAATCCAGACAGAGAAAATCAAGCACGCTGAGCGTATCGTTACTATCGACGATATCGCAGTTGCGCCTGTATTTATCGCTGAGATTGACGAAGCAATGAACCATTACGATGTACGTGCTCAGTACGCTTCTGAGTGTTCAAGCGCACTTGCTGAAATGGTTGACCGTAACATCTTCCGTATTCTTATGAAAACTGCATTGTCTACCACTAAGGATCAATTCATTAAGAACTTCCCTGAGGCTGACTTCGGTAAGGTTCACGATGAAGAGGACTTTGTAGAAAACGTTAAAATTGGCACATCACCTAAGGGTGAAGACTTAGTAAACGGTATCTACAAAGCACGTACCATCCTTAAGAAAGCCAACGTTAACGTAGCAGAAGCTAAATGTATCATGCGTCCTACTGAGTACGAGCTATTGATCAACGCAGCGCACGCTAACGGTAACATGGCATGGATGCACAAAGACTACGGCGGCACAGGTGGCGTGAACACTGGTGACAATGTTCTACGTATCGCAGGTATCCCAATCTACGAAACGAACAACATGCCAGAAAAAGACGAGACGGACGACGTTGGCCCACCGGTTAAACCACGCATTGACGACCCTACACCACTACCTCTGCCTGAGTCAGGTCGCACAGACTTGTACAAGGTAGACTCATCTAAGGTAGCAGCTATCGTCTTCACCAAAGATGCAGTGTGTACCGTTAAGCTGAAAGACTTGCGTGTAGAGCACATCCCTGAGCCTCTACGTCTAGGTCACAACATCCTAGCTAAACTAGCAGTAGGTCATAACCCTCTACGTCCAACGTGTGCGGTAGCTCTTGTTAAAGAAGCTGCGGTATATTCAGTAGAGCCTGAGACTCAAAAAGCTACTCGTAAGAAAGCAGCATAATTTAAAGCCCTGATACTTCGGTATCGGGGTTTTTTTGGTCTATTGGAGGATGCAGCATAATAAAAACTGAATATCTTACCCCTACAACTGAGCTACAAGCTGTCAATGCGATCATTGAGTCCATCGGTGAGAGTCCCGTTAACTCTCTATCGACAGGCGTAGAGGAAGCGCAGCTAGCTCACTCATTATTGCTACGTGTTAGCCGTGAAGTTCAATCACATGGTTGGGTGTTCAACATCGAGCCTTTAGTTGTCCTTGAGCCTGATACTGAGCAGTTTATCCATGTTCCTAATAACGCACTAAAGGTGATCGTGTCCAACCCTTTGATACAGGCACGTGGTACACGTCTTTATGACCTAAGGCGAATGACGTTTAAGTTTGATGGAAGTGTGGTATGCGAGATTACTAAATTGCTTCCTTTTGAATGGCTACCTGAGTCAGCTAGAAACTTCATAGTGGTAAGGGCAGGGCGCATGTTCCAGTCACGCTATGTAGGCTCAGCGACACTTAACGGTTTCCTTGAAGAAGACGAGATGATGGCACGGCTGGCACTTGAAGCCGACGAGCTAGCGGTAGCACGTCACAACATCTTTAATAACGCTGAAATGCAGCAAATGTTAGACAGGTCAAGCGACACGACAGTTTACTCAACCTCAGGAGGTTACTTGTCACGTGACCTACTATTACGAGGATTAGACTAATAGGAAGACTAGTAAAAGATAAACTGCCGTCTTTAATTTCAGGGGTGTCCCAACAAGCCCCTGAGCTACGCTTTAAAGAGCAGTGTGAAGAGCAGATTAACTGCCGAAATGACCCGATAACTGGTATGCGTAAACGATGGGCTACGGAATACCTAAAGAAAATCCCTAAAGACAGGTTTGACCCTAAGCAGCCCTACAAAGTCTTTGATATGCCTAGGGATGAGCGAGAGCACTACAAGATCATCATTCAGTTGGGCGATAAAGAGAATTTCATTGATGCCAACATAATCCCTATCTCTGCCTACACAGGCACAGTATTCCCCGTCGAGATTGACTTGAACGCCCGTAAATACCTACAGACAAGCATTGAGCGCCCTTTGTGGCATGGTAGAGAGAACGCAGTGCTATTCGAGGCTCAGACGGACGCTGCGCTTATTGTTAACCGAGGTGTTACCGTTCTTCCTCTCCAAGAGGCGTCAGGCAGTGAAAAATGGCAACCTTGGGGCTACAACTCAATTAAAACAGTGGACTACGATGTTAGCTTTACGCTAAAGCTTGATGACTTGATGGAGATTAAAAAAAGCGTCCCTGTATGGAAGTCAGGAGAGGACAACGCTAATAAGCTTAAGTCGTCTCCTATAATTACTGGCATGTTCGGTGAAATATCAAAGGCTGATGGAAAGTATTTGGACTTTGAGGCAAGAGAGCTTCCTGATTCCACAGTCCCAACTACATTAGCGGTGCGAAAGAAAAACTCAGGCGAGGGCGGTACTGACTGGAACATGGCATTTTCTTGCAGTCGAGGGGATGGGTTCATAAGCACAACAAAGGGCATTATTGACTCAGTAGATGATCTTCCTAAACAGGGTGTTGATGGGGATATAATTAAGGTAAACCCTACCGATGAGCCTGATATTGGTTATTATCTGAAATACAGCAAGGCTAAGAACAAGTGGGAAGAGACATTCAAAAGTGAAAAGTACAGGCAGCTTGACCCTGCAACCATGCCGCATGAGCTACTACGTTTAACTGACGATAAGTACATAACCGTTGAAAATCCTTTAGGTATCTACTTCAAGCTTCAACCTAAGACATGGTCTAAGCGCACGGTAGGCGACGCTGAGAGTAATCCGCTTCCTTACTTCTGTAGTGCAGCCCACAAAGATAATACCGAGTTTAAAGGTATTGATGCCCTAGGTTACTACAAGGGACGCCTATGCTTCTCATACCAGAATACCCTTACGTTTAGCGAAGCAGGCTTTCACGATAACTTCTTCCTGACAACACTCTCTACAGTCAAAGAAAGTGACCCTATCCATACTCTTGCTGACCATCCAAGAGCACTAAATATCTTCCATATGACACCATCTCAACAACACTTCTTGTTGTTTTGTGAGAACGTTCAGCTTGCCCTACAAGGGGGTGATACATTCACCGCAGATACTATTGAATCAACGGTTATTGGTGGTTATGAGTTGGATATTAACGCTACTCCTATCAACGTAGGTACAACGATTCTTGCCGCTAACGATGCAGGGCAGTATAGCCACTTCAATGAATATCTATTGGCATCTTCTGATGTTTACCAAGTCAATGATGTATCTGCTCAAGTACCTAAATACATCAAAGGCAAGACGTTCAAAATGTCACGGAATGACGCTGAGAAAATGACGCTTGTACTTACCAAAGAGAGTGGTGCGTTCACCAACAAGATTTACCTATGGGAAGCTACTGAGGTGGCAGGCGAACGTCAGCAATCAGCATGGAGTCGATGGGAAATGGGGTTCAATATCCTAGACGTTAGCGCTAAGAACGACCAGATATTCTTTATTGGCGAAAGGGACGGAGATTACTTCTCTTGCGTAGCGAACACTGCCTTTTCAGAGGTAGAGCAAGATGCAGGCTTTCCTATTCTAATGGACTGCCGAGTGCTGAGCGATACACGGCTAGATAAAACAGCGCTTCCATTTCAGAACATGGAAGAGTTTAAGTATCGAGACAACAAAGGGGTAATTAAGTGGGCGTATGGGTTTAACTTCGAGCAATACTACGAGTTCAGCCCGTTCTTTATTCGCAACCAAGATAACACAGTGAATACAGTTGGACGGCTTCAAATGCGCACAATCACCTTATCTCATCACTTGTCTACTACGTTTGACGTGATCATTAAAAAGCGTGGGCGTGGCGACCATGTGTTGAAGTATGAGGGGCGTCGAGTTGGAGCGTTAGAGAACGTTGTAGGCAAGATTCCAACCATCACAGACACTTTCAAAGTTCCTCTATACGGAGTGAATACCGGCTTGAGAGTGGCAATCAAAAACCGATCCCCATTCCAAGCGATGATTCAGAACGCTCAATGGGAGGGCTTTTGGCACGATAGAACACTTAACTGGTAAGGAGATAAGCATATAGGATGGTGGTACGCTGCGGCAGCAGCAGGTTCATCAATTCTAGGCAGCGTCATGGGCAACCGAGCCGAGGCGAAGCGTAGAAAGAAGATATACGAACAGAATCGAGAGAACGCCTTACGAGCGCAAGCAGGCGCACTCTCTCAGCTAGGACTAGAGACAGCAGCTATTGAGCAGGCATACATGGTAGAAGCCTCTAAGCTTGCTGTAGGGGCTGAATCAGCAAAAGGCAGGCAACAAGCCAAGTTAGCAGGAAAAGGCATGGCAGGACGCTCTCAGAGGCGTATGCAGGCACAACTAGAGATGGAAGCAGGAATGAATGATGCCATTCTAGAGGGACAGCTAATGAACCGTTTGCAAGAGCAGCAACAAAAGCACATGAACATTCAAATTGACACGATCAACAAGATAAACGATGCAACGCTAATGTCTAAGAGTGAGCAACAGATGAACCTCATTAAAGGCTTTGGTGGTGCGGCTGCGTCACTAGGCAGCTATTTCTCTTCATAGGTGAAAATATAGAACAACTAAAGATTCCAAACTTTGGGGGAGGTTTTCGCAGTCAGGGTACGGTCACTCGCCGTACTCCTGCTGAGTTAAAGAACCCAAGTAATGCAGATGTAGCCACTGAGCTATTCAATCAGTTCTCTAAGCTGTCAGGACAATACGCAGACCATTTGAAGCGCACAGAGAACGAACGTGACCGTTTCAATGTCCAGATGGAAATGGAACGCAAGAAAATGAACCTCGACACGATGCTTGCTGAGAACCCTGCGTTAGCCAAGATGGACGTTAACGAGTTGTTCGCTCAGCAGCAAGTAGTAGACCTCTTTGTAAACGATCAGTTTGAAGTTTCCGATCCAGAATTACGTCGAAAAGGCATGGACAAACTAATGGTTCAGTTAACTGGCCAACAAGAAGTTAACCGAATTAATGCTGACCGTGAGAAAGCAATGGACGACAACGCTACAGCTATGCTCTTTGCGTTAGACCATAAACAGCCCCCGTCACAAGCCGTAGACGCTGCGTACAATCGAGGCACTAAGAAACAAGAGTACGGCTTCAATGATGCTGTAGACGTTACAGCAAAACTTGCAGACGGCATGATTAACTACTCTCAAACGCACCTCGATATCAAAGGCATTGATCACATGCTCGATAAGATTGAGGGCGGTGGTTATGAGGCAGACAATGATACTGTACTCAAGCTGCGCAAGGCACGTGCTCATATTATGAAAGATACAATGGTGCGCACAGCAAAGGCAGCAGACAAGGACTCTCTAGCTTCGATGTGGCAGCGCTCAGCAGCAGGAAGTAACAATAAAGCACGTGAAGCTTACTACGGAAGTGACCAAGAGACACAAGACGTAACGATGTTTGTCCAAAACTACTTAAATGAGACAGGCGTTACCTTAGAAGACCATGTGGCTACAGCCGTTGTCCGTGCTAACTTGGGCTTTAAGAACAACAATAAGCCTGACCCTACAGTGCGTGATGTGCTGGCTACCGGCTTTTTCTCTCTGCAAGACGCTGAGCCTATCGAAGATATGGAGCAAGCGCCTAAACGATTCTCAGATATGATGCAGGTGATTGATGCTCTAGGCGATAAGTCCTCTGCATACTTCAACGAGAAAGAATGGGCTGCTCTACGTGCCTACCGTCATATCGTAGAGAATGGCAAGGATGAGGTTTCAGCTACTCGTAAGCTGCAACAGATAGTCAATAACGACATTGATGTACGCCTTGATTACCGCACGGATGGTGATGTGTCAGGGTGGATAGACAAAGAATTTACTGTAGTACCAGGCATAAAAGATCAGCTTAAGGACTCAGTAGCGATGTACTACAAGACTGGTGTACCTCTTGAGGCTGCAAAAGAGCTTGCTCAGAAAGACTTTGAGGCTACCCACACTGAGTTAAACAACACTTGGATACGCACGTCACTTTTACCTGATGGTATCAGAGATAAGCTACCTCAAATCAACACGATGCTAGTCAATAATTTCTGGCATGAGAACAAGCAGGACTTAGAAGACTCAGGCTACTCAAAAGACGACATTATCGTGACCGTTAACGAAGACGGTTTAGTTATTGCCGATAAGACAACCCTTGAGCCTGTTTCTACATATTCCTACGGTAACTACAGCTATAGCGACTCAGTGTACGAGTGGCAGGACATGACCAATGGAGTTATAGGCGACGATCAAGCTGTAGAGACAAGTCTATGGTTCAACAAGTTATCCCAACGAGCACGAACGGTAGAAACGGCACAACTTTCAGAAAGGCTAGGTACTTACAATGAGAAGACTGGACGATGGGAGGGGGATGCTTTTAAAGCTATTCAAAACGGTGCTGACCAAGTGAGCCATGTGCGAGAGTACACCTACAGTGAGGCTCAAAAGATCAAGCGCCAATTAGATGCTGCGGAGAAAGCAGGCAATGATCAAAAGAGCATGGATAAACAAGAGGAAGGCGGCATTTTCGGCTACTTCCTTAAATAGGAGTTAACATAGTAAAATCACTCTTACAGCCCCTTGACCCTGTTAAGGAGCTAGCAGAAGACGCTAAGAAGCGTCAACCTACGCAGGTAATGCCTGCAAAAACCCTCCAAATAGAACAGGCACGTGCTGAACGTGAACTTGAGAAGAAATACACGCTTACCGATGTAATGACGGAAAGTTGGAAATCTTACTCAGGGGCAGGCTCTTTGATATCTATGGAATTAGATAAGACTGATGGGA